>NZ_WMEE01000038.1:0-415 GCF_009709595.1 Microbacterium sp. ZXX196 | reverse complement strand
TGGGGATGTTATTAATTATGAAAAAAATTTTATTTATCAAATAATGATAAATCGATGTTGTTTACGATAGCTTACATGCTAGAAATAATTATCTGTAATGATAATTAAGAAAAATACATAGCACTGAGTCCAAGGAAACTAACTCTACTAGCAAATGTTACTCACTTGCTAATTTTACATGGTTATTAAGTTGGGATGGCTTAATAACTCATACTTTTAGTACTATACGAAGATAACAAATTTACAATGAAAGTAATTAATTATTCATCTTATTTTTTAGTGAATTTGTTCACTGTGTCGATAATCCATTTTACTAAGTCACCGATTGTTGAAATGATATCTTGTGCCATTGAAATCACTCCTTCCTTAATTAAGATAAAAATTCTTAAAATTAAACAACTCATCAACTATTTTC
>NZ_WMEE01000380.1:0-252 GCF_009709595.1 Microbacterium sp. ZXX196 | reverse complement strand
GCAGGTGATTGTTAAAAAAGGAATTTAATGTAAAAGCTTAGCCACTTTACGGAACACCGCCAGCCGAGCCTTGCGCTTTTACCCTCTTTTACGCAAAACGACATTTCATCAATAGCAGTCATCATCCGGCCCAACTGTACCTTGTGGGCAGTTCGCGCTAAGGTTTAATGACCAGGAAATAAGGAGGACAATATGATTACTGTTGGTGATGTAGTGCAGCCGCGTATTGGCGGACCGAAGTTGAAAGTCATT
>NZ_WMEE01000379.1:0-252 GCF_009709595.1 Microbacterium sp. ZXX196 | reverse complement strand
ATCTAGTTCTTTATTATTAATTTTGTCTATTATCACTGCTTCTGTATCAGGAATGATTTGTACCATTACTTCTGGATATCTTTTCTTAAACTCTGCTAAAACATGAGGTAATTCGTAAATTGCTAACGATTCAATCGTACCAATTCTTATTGTTTTGACTTCTTGATTGTTTAATATTTGCTGTGATTCTTCATATAATGCCAGCATTTTCTCAGCATAACCATATAGAAGCTCGCCTGAAGGAGTTAGTTT
>NZ_WMEE01000378.1:0-252 GCF_009709595.1 Microbacterium sp. ZXX196 | reverse complement strand
TAGGGCCTTTTTGTTTAAGGGCTGCTCGCCTTTTGAAGAGAAGGCGGTGGGAGAGCAGAGGTTATTTCGGTAAACCGATGCATGAGCTGAGGCTCCCATGTCCCGCCGACCTCCGCAAAAGTAAGGGCTCATAGGGAGTCAGAAGCAAGCAGAGTAAAAGGCGGGTAAAACTCACCTAAGCAGAGGGGGAGACACATTCATGAAAAGCGAGAAGCCGGGGACTGACCAACTATGAATAGATCTTACTTATGC
>NZ_WMEE01000377.1:0-252 GCF_009709595.1 Microbacterium sp. ZXX196 | reverse complement strand
TGAATAAAAATCACGTACCAAGCAACGGATTATTTGTATCTACGGTGGTCATCTCAGCGGGAGCTCTTTTAAGCAAGCTTATACCAGACCAAGCTTTTGGCATCGTAACGACCATTAGCGCTATTTGTTTTATTTGGGTGTGGAGTATCATTCTTATTTGCCATCTAAGGTATAAAAAGACGCGTCCGCAGCTGCATGCAGCATCAGCATTCAAAGCACCGTTAACACCATTTATAAACTATGTTGTGTTAG
>NZ_WMEE01000376.1:0-252 GCF_009709595.1 Microbacterium sp. ZXX196 | reverse complement strand
CTTTACCGCTTGAGCTGCATGCTGCCAAAGAAAAAAGCAAGATAAAACTTAACGCTATAATGCCAAGCTTCTTCATAAATTGCCCTCCTTTATTGAAAGTGCTTACATCCTTAATTTAATGCATTTTCACCGGATTCGTAATGAAAAAAACAGACTTCGATGTGTAAATAACAGAGGTGATTAAAACGCTTTCATATTTCGTTTAAGGTTTTTCGATATTCTGAAGGTGTGTAGCCTGTATATTTCTTGAAT
>NZ_WMEE01000375.1:0-252 GCF_009709595.1 Microbacterium sp. ZXX196 | reverse complement strand
GCCTCAAGGCCATTTTCGACTTCACTTGCAAGCACAACATCCTCTGGTCTAACAGCAACAGTCACCGATTTGTTATATCGATTCATATTAGGAAAGTTAAGTGAACCAATATGAATTTTGTTTCCTTCCGCATAACCTGTTAGGAAGTTCATCTTTCCAATAAATTGAGCAACAAACAGGGATGCAGGATAATTATAAATATTTTGCGGAGAATCAATTTGCTCCACTTTACCTTTGTTCATAACAACAATT
>NZ_WMEE01000374.1:0-252 GCF_009709595.1 Microbacterium sp. ZXX196 | reverse complement strand
GGGCCGCCGCCCGACATCAGCTCGCTGCAGGGGCCCGAGTAGTGGTCGGGCAGGCCGAGCACGTGGCCCGTCTCGTGGGCCACCACACGGGTGGAGTTGTACTGCTGGTTCTGCCGGTAGTCGAGGAAGATGTAGCCCCGCCCGTGACCGTCGGTGCTCGCGTAGGAGCCGCGGGCGTCGTTGCCCTCGCGGTACGTGAAGTCGGCCCGGGAGCCTTCCTGGAGCTTCACGTTGTTCACGGAGCTGTTCCAG
>NZ_WMEE01000373.1:0-252 GCF_009709595.1 Microbacterium sp. ZXX196 | reverse complement strand
ACTGTAATATTTTTAAACTTTAGAAATGAGCTTCAAAATTTATGGTCATTTACGTCATTTCTTCTTGCTTCGATTTTAAATGCTTTTTTCTTTGCTTGGTTAAATTAGATCTTTTGGCTTTACCAGTCCTTGAGCTACTTTAAAAGTGTTCTTATGAGCTGAAAATGACTATTTCCATCTGAAATGTTAATAAACGTAAATAGGATGAAAAGTCATTCGCTCATGTAAGGGTTAGGCACAGCTTCACCATGA
>NZ_WMEE01000372.1:0-252 GCF_009709595.1 Microbacterium sp. ZXX196 | reverse complement strand
GTTTAGACTTATGCCATTAAGCTTTTGCTTCGCTATAAGCGTATGCGACAACAGCGGGAAATATGCTGATTTTAATGAAATAAGCCGAAAAAACTTTATTTCGGCTAGTACTAATATTTATAGGAAACCCATTGCCTTAGCAATCATTAAAGCTGTACCACCCAGTATAAGTAATCCACCGATTATTAAATGCAAGGATATAACCACCTTTCTTTTTATTTAGTATCACCAACCCTTAGGAGGTAATTCAAA
>NZ_WMEE01000037.1:0-420 GCF_009709595.1 Microbacterium sp. ZXX196 | reverse complement strand
ACTGCGGCTCTATCAGGTCGGAAATTATAGAAGATCACTGCATCTCCATCATTAACACCGTCATTTTGATTCTCAACGATGAATGGTACTACGAATTCGTCAGTTAAGCCCTCATTATAGCTTGCTTCTACACCTTCTTTGGCAGTTGCATAAGTTGGGGCATCAAAATTACGAATAGCATTGTAAGCTTTTTCTTCACGTTCCCAACGTTTGTCACGATCCATTGCATAATAACGACCAGACACAGATGCAAATTGACCAATGCCTAATTCATTGAATTTAGCTTCAGTCTCTTCGATGTATTTCAAAGCGGATTTTTGATCTACGTCACGGCCATCTAAAAATGCGTGTACGTAAACTTTTTCAACACCTTGTTTTTTAGCAAGTTCTAACAAAGCAAATAAATTTTTGTAATGACTG
>NZ_WMEE01000371.1:0-252 GCF_009709595.1 Microbacterium sp. ZXX196 | reverse complement strand
CGTAATTGAATATTTTCATATTTATAATTTAACATTTGAATTTCATATAGTGACGTTTCAACATTACTTAATAAATTCAACATGTTAGGTGTTTCAATTAAACCTTTTAATAAGATTTTATTACTTAAGTAGCTACTGAAAATTTCAATACCTGAATCAACTAACTCTGTATCGTCCGTTGTGCTTTCAAGTCTGCAAATGACACGCTCAACTTGATGTGCTTTGGCTAATTTAGCAACTTTTCGGTTAATA
>NZ_WMEE01000370.1:0-252 GCF_009709595.1 Microbacterium sp. ZXX196 | reverse complement strand
ACAGCAACAGCAATCGAATCTTGTTTAACATGTTTTGGCTCAGTATGTGGTATGGCAATACCGATATCAAATGCCTCCAATCCAGTTGGAAAGTTTTCGTCCCTGCTTATTAAGCTTTCATAAAAACTATCATAAATAAACCCTTGTTCAAAAAGAGAATCTGTTAAGATTTTCAATGCCTCTTTCTTATCAGAGACTTTTAAATCTGTAACTATCGATTTTTCAGTAATGACAATTTCAGACAAGATCACC
>NZ_WMEE01000369.1:0-253 GCF_009709595.1 Microbacterium sp. ZXX196 | reverse complement strand
TGTTTATGACCAAGTGGTAAGTTGTGGAGAAATGATTTCGTCCAAAATCCTTAGCGAATACCTCAATTCTAGAAACTTTAGTAATGATTGGATTGATGCTAGAGATTTCATTAAAACCAATGATACCTACCGTGAAGGTGTGGTAGATTGGACAGAAACCGAATCCAACATCTCACAACTCAATAAAGAGAAATGCTATGTAACACAAGGATTCATTGGCTCTGATGCCAATAATTTCACTGTAACACTAGGG
>NZ_WMEE01000368.1:0-253 GCF_009709595.1 Microbacterium sp. ZXX196 | reverse complement strand
TTACAGCATAATATTCTGAATCAGCTCCGCCAGTTTTTTCGCTTCTTCGTCAATCTGCTTTTTGTCCTTTCCTTCTATCATAACGCGAACCTTCGGCTCCGTTCCGGAAGGACGAATCAGCACCCTTCCTTCACCGGCAAACTTACTGTCCAGCTTGGAGATTGCTTCGGCAATTTCCGGGTATTCCATATAGCGTTCCTTTTTGTGGTTGGGAACCTTCGCATTCACAAGTGCCTGGGGCATTACCTCCATT
>NZ_WMEE01000367.1:0-253 GCF_009709595.1 Microbacterium sp. ZXX196 | reverse complement strand
GCTACTCGAATCTCACAAAAGTCGTCGGTCTCTGCAATGTGCCGATCGGCATTAAAATGGGCGTCGCAAAAGCATTGGATGTGGATGTCAGCCGGATCGAAGTGCAATTTGCCGGGCTGAATCACATGGTCTTCGGATTAGATGTTTTCTTAGACGGCGTCAGCGTGAAAGATCAAGTCATTGAAGCCATGGGAGACCCGGAAAACGCCATGACGATGAAGAATATTTCAGGGGCGGAATGGGAACCTGAATT
>NZ_WMEE01000366.1:0-253 GCF_009709595.1 Microbacterium sp. ZXX196 | reverse complement strand
ATACAGATTTGTTTGGATAGTTCCATTCAAACTAAACCAACAATAAATTCAAGGAATCCAAGCTTACTTAAATAAAAGGAAAAAATAATACGAACAACAAGGAGCGAATAAAAATGGGTATTTTCAAGCGAATTAAAACAATTACAACTTCAGGTATAAATGGACTATTGGATAAAACCGAAGATCCAATTGTAATGCTAAATGAATATTTACGAGAAATGGAACAAGAGCTAAACAAAGCACAATCTGCCAT
>NZ_WMEE01000365.1:0-253 GCF_009709595.1 Microbacterium sp. ZXX196 | reverse complement strand
CCCACGTCTGGCAATACAGGCATTGGCCTGGCTTTAGCGGGCGCCGTCAAAGGCTACCGTGTCATCATCACCTTGCCGGAAAAAATGAGCCATGAAAAGCAAGTCGCCCTAAAAGCACTCGGTGCTGAAATCATTCGCACCCCGACTGAAGCCGCCTGGGATGCACCCGAAAGCCATATAGGCGTCGCTAAAAAACTACAGCCAGAGCTGCCTAACGCACATATTTTGGACCAATATGCCAACTGCAATAATC
>NZ_WMEE01000364.1:0-253 GCF_009709595.1 Microbacterium sp. ZXX196 | reverse complement strand
GAAGTCCAGGATGCGCTGGTCGTTGGTGTACGCGTGGACGGTCGTCATCAGGCCCTTGACGATGCCGAAGTTCTCGTCGAGAACCTTGGCCATCGGCGCCACGCAGTTGGTGGTGCAGGAGGCGTTGGAGATGACGTGGTGGTTGGCCGCGTCGTACTTGTCCTGGTTGACGCCCATCACGACCGTGATGTCCTCGTCCTTGGCGGGCGCGGAGATCAGGACCTTCTTGGCGCCGGCCTGGATGTGCTTCTCG
>NZ_WMEE01000363.1:0-253 GCF_009709595.1 Microbacterium sp. ZXX196 | reverse complement strand
CTTTTATGAATCATTGCTAAATGAGATTGATGAGCTAGAGAAAGTACCAGAAAAGACATGGGCAGTGCTATTGGAAAAGGGGATTCTTGTCAAAAGCAAAATCGTTGCCAAGGATGAAAAGGAAGCAAATGTCCGTGCATTTCTTAACTTTGGCCATACACTCGGCCATGCGATTGAAGCGGAAATGGGCTATGGGAATATGTCGCATGGTGAAGCAGTTGTTATCGGCATGTTGTTTGCATTGCACCTAAGC
>NZ_WMEE01000362.1:0-253 GCF_009709595.1 Microbacterium sp. ZXX196 | reverse complement strand
GAACCAGCAGAAACTACTGCTGCAGCTGCTGCTAAGCCAGTTAATGCAGGTGCACCTGGTAAATTTGAATACGTGTTAGCACGTATTGACTCTCGTTTACTTCACGGTCAAGTAGCAACAGCTTTGACAAAAACGACCCAGCCAACACGAATTATTGTTGTGTCTGATGCTGTAGCTAAAGATGATCTACGGAAGAAATTGATTCAACAGGCTGCTCCTCCAGGCGTTAAGGCACATGTTGTACCAATCAATA
>NZ_WMEE01000036.1:0-444 GCF_009709595.1 Microbacterium sp. ZXX196 | reverse complement strand
TCAATTAGTATTGAAAGCTCCACTTGGATACCAAGACCAAAGTTCTTAGTTAACCAAATGTTTGTACCTAAACCTGTTGATAAAGCAAAATGATCCGCTCTTCCTTGAGTGTATGGTTTATTTTCGCTATACCCCGCGTAAGTTACATCATTGTAGCTATCAGTCACAGGGAACGTAAGACCTGTATAGTCGTGTCTCAAATAGTTGGCTCCAACTCTTACATAAGGGTCAAACCATGCATCTTCGTTGCCAAAAAGAAGACCTGCAAATTTAAGCTGAAGACCAAGTCCAGTCATCAACATAAATTCTTTACCCATTCCAATTCTCTTATTATCAATATTACCTACTGAAGTTTGCCAGTCAAGAACTAACGCCTTGTTCAAGTTTCTAGCAACTGTAAGCTTAGACAATGGCGGAGTAATTGTAAAATTATTGATATTGTAC
>NZ_WMEE01000361.1:0-253 GCF_009709595.1 Microbacterium sp. ZXX196 | reverse complement strand
CTGATCAACAACGTCAACGGCAGCTTCCGCGACTATCCGATCGAGGTGTTCGAACACCGCTATCCCATGCGGATCACCAAGTACGGCATCCGACAGGACAGCGGCGGTGAAGGCGAGTTTCGCGGCGGCAACGGCAGCTACCGCGAATACGAGCTGGACGGCGACACCACGCTGTCGCTGTGGTTCGAGCGCTCGCTCACGCGACCCTGGGGTCTGTCGGGCGGCTCGGAGGGGCTTGGCCCGAGGGTCGAGA
>NZ_WMEE01000360.1:0-253 GCF_009709595.1 Microbacterium sp. ZXX196 | reverse complement strand
AAATTGCTCACAGTCCTCTCAGCGCACTCGACTCCCGCCGCCTGTTGTTCCAGTATCCAAAGCTTGTCCTGCCTGCGTTTGGCACGCCAGATCAGTCGCGGGTGGGCTGACGCCTCTTCGACAGGTTGTGATTCTTCCAGCTTCACCGCAGACAATGTAAACGATTGTGCCTGCTGCAGTTGCTCTTCAGCAAGACGAATCGCCCGAACCTGTCCGTTGCCCTCTCCTGTATCCCATCCCCAAAACAGCGATT
>NZ_WMEE01000359.1:0-253 GCF_009709595.1 Microbacterium sp. ZXX196 | reverse complement strand
GACTCATTAGGGCCAGTGTCGAAGCGGTGATTTTTGTCACGGAAGCCAAGTCATACAAGTCGGTAAGTTTGACTGTGGCCGCGCCTTCATAGGTATGTTTCCCATAAGCTTTGCGGAAAAATACTTTACCGTCTTTGGCTAGCTGAACAACGCAGCCGGGCGTAGCTTTTTGTGTGATAGCCAGATTGGCAATCGAGTCAATTTTGCACGTGATCTCTTTGGAATTCAGCCCGATTTCTTCCGGAATGGTATA
>NZ_WMEE01000358.1:0-253 GCF_009709595.1 Microbacterium sp. ZXX196 | reverse complement strand
GATCGATCGGCACGGTCATCGTCATCGGCGAGTAGGGACAGCGACAGCATGTACGGCTGGATCTGGCGGCATCTGCCGGGCAACGCATGGGTGAAGGCGTTGATTTCACTCGTGCTCGTGCTGGCGATCGTCTACGTGCTCTTCCAGTACATCTTCCCGTGGGCGGAGCCGCTGCTCCCGTTCAACGATGTCACCGTCGACCGAGGGATGGGCGCCGTCCGATGACCGCACGGATTCTCGTCGTCGACAACTA
>NZ_WMEE01000357.1:0-254 GCF_009709595.1 Microbacterium sp. ZXX196 | reverse complement strand
AAATACTTGGACAATGCTTGTCATGTTTTCCAAGAAGCTGGGAGCAACCACCCCAATTATGACAAGTGAAAGCAAAATTGCTACTGAAACGTAAAATACGGTAGAAACCTTCTTCATATATGTATAACTCCTAACTCTTTTCTCTACAATTATTGTTTGAAGATACTAAGTACATCATACTTATTTTTCCTATGCGCACGCTAAAGGGTTAAGAAGTTTATTTATGCCTTCTTACTTCTTGAGATATTCATCTA
>NZ_WMEE01000356.1:0-254 GCF_009709595.1 Microbacterium sp. ZXX196 | reverse complement strand
GTTCATTCAATAATTTTCCCGCAAGACTGTTCATGGAACTGCCTTCTCTAACAGCCATTAAGCTCGCAAACACTTTTTCCGTAAAGGGAAGCTCCCTCTGGATCATTTCCTTTATTGTATCTATAGCTTTAGGGCTGTCTGCAGACTCTTTCATCCATTTGCCTGCAAGAGAGAGGACCTCACCAGACAGCGGCAGGTTCTCCTTTAAAAGCATTGCCGTAAGCTGCTTCATTTCTTTTGTATTAGGCAAGGAC
>NZ_WMEE01000355.1:0-254 GCF_009709595.1 Microbacterium sp. ZXX196 | reverse complement strand
TCGTCTGTAATTCTGGGAAATCCGGTCTACCGTCATCTGCGCCTGGTCGAGCATTTCCTGTTTCTGCGCCGGAACTGTCATATCCGAAATGGATACGGTCATGGCCGCTTTTGTAGAATATTTATAACCCGTCGCTTTGATCAGGTCGAGTACTTCGGCCGTCTTGGACGCGCCATGGGTATTGATTACTTTTTCCAGAATCTGCTTCAGCTGCTTTTTTCCTACGTGGAAGTCAACTTCCAGTTTCAACAGAT
>NZ_WMEE01000354.1:0-254 GCF_009709595.1 Microbacterium sp. ZXX196 | reverse complement strand
CCGACCACCTCGTATCCCCTGCGAACCAACGCACGCGAATGCCGCCCGCTCCCACAGCAAAGATCCAGTACGCGTCCCGTGTCTTTGACAGGCAATCGCTCCAACAGGTTGGCGATCTCTTCATCGGCTGCCGAGTCGTCCCGATGCTGGTAGACAAGCACGTAATCTTCGCGAAAGCTGCGTTCAAACCATTCTTCTGCCATTCCCTAGCTCCTTTAATACCAAGATTTCTTTATTATACCACAGGAGGGTTT
>NZ_WMEE01000353.1:0-254 GCF_009709595.1 Microbacterium sp. ZXX196 | reverse complement strand
CTTGAATTAAATCAAGAAACAGCATTCCGCGTCCAACATAGCGTTTTGCAATACTTACAACAAGACGTAAGTTTGCTTCAGCAAGACGACGTTTCGCTTCTTCATCGCCTTCTTCAATACGTTTTGCTAAATTGATTTCTTCCTCTGCTGACAATAAGTCAACGCGTCCGATTTCTTTTAAGTACATACGAACTGGATCATTAATTTTTACACCAGGAGGTACACTTAAATCATTTAAATCAAACTCTTCTTCT
>NZ_WMEE01000352.1:0-254 GCF_009709595.1 Microbacterium sp. ZXX196 | reverse complement strand
GGAAAGTCTGGACACCATAGAGCAGCATAGCGGCTAACCGCCGTCCACAGCGATGTGAGGACTAGTGCAACAGAAAGCAAGTACAGTACGGCTGTAGTGAAATCAGGTAAACTCTATGCGGTGCAATGCTAAGTATATCGGCAACTAAGGGTCGCTCGTCCAATGCCGAGGGGTAAGCAGCTAAAGTTTAATAGCAATATTAAGCGTAGATAAATAACAAGCGTTCTGAACTTGTTTAGAATACAGAATCCGGC
>NZ_WMEE01000351.1:0-254 GCF_009709595.1 Microbacterium sp. ZXX196 | reverse complement strand
ATGAGGATGTGTATTTAAATAAAGACTCAGCTCAACAAGCACAAAATCAGCAGCCTGTATTTGCTCAAGCTGACGATAATATTCGGCGTCAACCTTTTTTGCCATGTGCGTCTCCCCCTCGATAAGGGTTTTCATAAAAATCATAGAGATCCTTCCAAAGGGTGCCTTTCCTCAAAGCCTCCATCGGCGAAAACTGCTCCATGTGCTCAGGCTGAAAGGTCATATAAAGGTTAGGGGGCGTTCTGTAATATTTC
>NZ_WMEE01000350.1:0-254 GCF_009709595.1 Microbacterium sp. ZXX196 | reverse complement strand
CGCCGGATCACGGGCAGGGCGCCGTGGGCGCGCTGTAGGGGGCCGGCGGCGTTGATCGCGATGCCGTAGCAGGTGAGCGCCAGGAGGATCATGACGATGCCGGCGATGCTCGATGAGCCCTCGCCGACGGTGGGGAGGGCGATGAGGACCCCGCCGGCGGTGCCGATGACGAGGCCGATGATCCGACCGGTGTTGATGCGGAGTCCGAACGCGAGCAGGCCGACGACGACGACCGTCACCGGATTGAGCCCGTT
>NZ_WMEE01000349.1:0-254 GCF_009709595.1 Microbacterium sp. ZXX196 | reverse complement strand
AGTTCCGCCCTTGTCTCCTCCTTCAGGACCAAGGTCAATAATAAAGTCAGTTGCCTTGATTACATCCAGATTATGTTCAATAACAAGGACAGTTTCTCCATTATCTACAAGACGCTGCAAAACAACAAGCAGTCTCGAAATGTCATCAACATGCAGCCCTGTCGTCGGTTCATCTAAAATATAAAAGGTTTTTCCTGTTGATCTTTTATGAAGCTCAGAAGCAAGCTTGACCCTTTGTGCTTCACCGCCAGACA
>NZ_WMEE01000348.1:0-254 GCF_009709595.1 Microbacterium sp. ZXX196 | reverse complement strand
AAAAGACAGTGCTAAGAATCGCAGCTATAATAACAAATAATAGCTGCAGCTTATAGGCACCAAGGTATTTGGCAAGACGCTTCAGCGTGCCTTTTGCATCCCTTGCTTTTTGGACAGGCATATGGCGCGGTCCCCCGTGGCCCCTCGAAGGTATCGGTGAATTTTTGCTTTGATGTTGTTCACTCATACTGTCTCCTCCACAACGCCTTGTGACTTCACAATTTCTTGGTATACGCTGCAACTGATGAGCAATT
>NZ_WMEE01000347.1:0-254 GCF_009709595.1 Microbacterium sp. ZXX196 | reverse complement strand
AACAAGAAGAAAAGCTGTATTCTTGATTACTTTTGCGAGTAATGGAGAATACAGCTTTTTTTGTATGAGAAAACAGGTTACTCGTCATCGTTATCAAACGCACTGCCTTGCCAGAATGAAGAGTTATTTTGCCTAATCTGTTTCATAATAAATGTGGGATAAGCCGACTGATGATGTTCCAGAAAAAACTCAATGAGAAAACGTTCTGCCAGACCGTGTGACAACACAAGCTCTCCCCACCACTCTGTTTCATA
>NZ_WMEE01000346.1:0-254 GCF_009709595.1 Microbacterium sp. ZXX196 | reverse complement strand
AATCGGTAACCGAGACGATCAATGTTGCCAGTACCGTAACGGCCTCGCTTTCCGGGAAATCAGATATGTCTGCATCTTCGGTTGAAGATTATCATGCAAACCATTTGAAACAGGTTGTTTCCAATGGACTTTCTGCCATGGCCATCACCGTATCCGGCGTCGTTAAAGGCGATAACGGCGAAGTGCTTCCGGGTGTAAACGTAGTTGAAAAAGGTACTGTCAACGGACTTTCCACAGACGTAGACGGAAAATAT
>NZ_WMEE01000345.1:0-254 GCF_009709595.1 Microbacterium sp. ZXX196 | reverse complement strand
ACAACCTGTCGATTGACAAAGCACGTGCAGAACCATTCTGGCTAACGATTGAAGCGGCTGTGATGCCTGATGATCCCGAATGGCTTCCGGGAAAGATGCCGGTGATTCAATCGGCTTCGGGAAATAATTCGCAGACACAATTTCCACATGCGATCGGGTTTCTTGTCGCGGCCGGTAATGTTGCGCTAAAAGGCCTGAAATTTATCGGAAATGCCAATCCCGATGTTAAATATTATTATCCGGTTGTGAGGGAA
>NZ_WMEE01000344.1:0-255 GCF_009709595.1 Microbacterium sp. ZXX196 | reverse complement strand
TGTTGTGCAAGTGGAAGACCTTACTTGTCGCCCTTGTTCTGTCTTTGGAGATAAAACCTGTTATAGAGGTGATTGGGCTTGTTTGCAAGAAATAGATATACAAAAAATAGTAGATAAAATTTAATGATATCTATCTGTATTCCTATTTATAATACCGAAGTTACCACGCTAGTAACCGCGTTGAAATCCGAAATAAAAACGAACCATTTAAATACAGAAATCGTTTTAATAGACGATGCTTCCGATGAGTATTAC
>NZ_WMEE01000343.1:0-255 GCF_009709595.1 Microbacterium sp. ZXX196 | reverse complement strand
TCATTCAAGACAGCCATCGATCTGCGGGATATTCTTGTTAAAATGGAGGCAGCCCGGGAAGAACTGGAACGTGTACAGAAGCGTTTGGATGTGATCATCGCAGTTTCCAACGAGGAATGGGAAACGAAGGTGCGGGAATACAATGAGAGAAAACAAGAGCGCAGCGCAAGGATGGACGAACTGGCTGCCGGGATAGAAGAGCGTTTAGGCGGCCTGAAGGAAAAAATACAGAGTTCTTTATATCCTGATAATATA
>NZ_WMEE01000342.1:0-255 GCF_009709595.1 Microbacterium sp. ZXX196 | reverse complement strand
AGCGGAGGTTCTGAAATCAGCAGAACAGCTCGGAAACGCATCGTAGAAAGGGGCGGGCCGTGTGAATAAGGTGAACCAGTTTTTAGAAGAGAAAGTCATGCCCATTGCCGGAAAAATTGCCTCCCAGCGGCATCTGCAAGCATTGCGTGACGGGATCATCCTCACCATGCCGCTTATCATCATCGGTTCGTTTTTTCTGATCATCGGCAACCTGCCGATTCCGGGATATGCGGATTTCATGGCAAAGACGTTCGG
>NZ_WMEE01000035.1:0-491 GCF_009709595.1 Microbacterium sp. ZXX196 | reverse complement strand
TCGAGGTGGGCGGTGAGCCGGTCAGCGGTAATCGACCGTTCGGTGAGCCCGCCGATGCACTCCCGAGTGTGCTCGTCGACGATCGAGCAGATCTTGATCGGCCGGCCGTGCTCGTCGGCATCGA
Source organism: Microbacterium sp. ZXX196 (assembly GCF_009709595.1). NCBI lineage: Bacteria > Bacillati > Actinomycetota > Actinomycetes > Micrococcales > Microbacteriaceae > Microbacterium > Microbacterium sp. ZXX196. The sequence goes on along the minus strand of NZ_WMEE01000035.1, from coordinate 367 downwards.
ACTGGAAGTCCACCGCCCACACCACGTTCGGCGCGTCCGCCGTTGGCGCGTCGACGGTCGAGGACCCGACGCGTTTGCGGCGACGCCGCTGCGGGACCCGGAGCCCTTCGTCGCGCCACAGCCGTTGGATCTTCTTGTGGTTCACCACCCACCCCTCGGCTCGGGCGTCGTGATACGCCCGCCGATACCCGTAGCGGGGATGGTCCTTCGCCCAGGCGCGCAGCCACTCCCTGAGCGCCCGATCCGGGTCCGCGACCGTGTCGCCCTTGAGCGGTCGCCGGTACGCGGAGCGGCTCAGCCCGACCAGACGGCACGCCATCCGTTCGCTCACCCGCAGCTTGCGCTTGAGGTGATCGACGGCGGCGCG
>NZ_WMEE01000341.1:0-255 GCF_009709595.1 Microbacterium sp. ZXX196 | reverse complement strand
CGGCCGAGCAGTCCGACCAGCAGAACGCCGAGGAGTTCACCCAGTCCCTGGAGAGCGCCAAGGTCGCGGCGTTCCGGCAGCTGGACATCCCGGTCGGTTCCCAGACGGTCGTGGCGTCCGTCGTCAAGGACGCCCCCGCGGACGGCAAGCTGCACGCCGGCGACGTGATCAAGGCCGTGGACGGTACGGCGATCAAGGCCAACACGGACGTCGCCAAGCTGGTGACCAAGCACAAGCCCGGCGAGCGGGCGGTCT
>NZ_WMEE01000340.1:0-255 GCF_009709595.1 Microbacterium sp. ZXX196 | reverse complement strand
TAATAAATTTAGAGCCTTTGGGTTCAGTCTAAGCAAACTTGCTTTATTAAAGACTGTCCTAAAGGCTCTTTTTGTGTTTTAAAGAAGAAAAAGAGATAGGAGAGGAATTTGATGTACAAACTTACTTGTTTTGTCCCTATGGAACCCAATGAGTTAGAAAATGCATTAAAAGGATTAAGGTTTACAAAAAAGAAAAATGATTTGGAATGGAATATGGATGGAAGTACCTTTCGTATAGAACCTTTTCAAAATCAA
>NZ_WMEE01000339.1:0-256 GCF_009709595.1 Microbacterium sp. ZXX196 | reverse complement strand
ATATACTCGTTGTGATCTCAGCGTTATTCAAGTTTGTTTTTCAACCGTTTTATCAAACAGTTTTCAAAGAAAGGCAGTGGTTCAATAAAGGGGAATGGTGCTGTTCTTTTATCAATTTAAAAAATAATTTAAGTCTTTATTAACCGCATTAGGGGATGTCATCATGAAAAACATATACACCAAAATGGCAGCGGGTCTTTATATTAACTATTTGCTGCTGGGCATGATCAATATTATTATCGCATCCAATATGGAG
>NZ_WMEE01000338.1:0-256 GCF_009709595.1 Microbacterium sp. ZXX196 | reverse complement strand
AAGGTAAATGCAATACTTAAACAAAACAATTAAAAATAGAAGGTATTATTATGAGGATACAAAATTCCCTAAAAAATATATTATTCGGTTTGTGTGGACAAATAATTAGTATTGGTATGGGGTTTATTGTTAGAACTGTTTTTATTTATATACTTGGCATAGAATATTTAGGGGTGGATGGACTTTTTACAAGTATATTAATTATGTTTTCGCTAGCTAATTTGGGTTTTGATACTGCTATAATTTATAGTTTATA
>NZ_WMEE01000337.1:0-256 GCF_009709595.1 Microbacterium sp. ZXX196 | reverse complement strand
AAGGAGCGCGCCAACAACCTGCTGCTGGCGCCGTAGCGCCGACCTGAGCGTCCTGCCTCGTGATCGTCTTCTCACCCTTCACGGGCAGGCGGATAAAGGGACGACGCCGCGAGTACGTGACTCGCGGGGCCGTTCGGCGTTAGACAGAGTATTTGCCCCGCCGCAGCGGGGGTGATCCGATCGGGCCCTGAGTCCGAGTCCGATTGATGCCTTTTGCTCCGCGCAAGCGGAGGTCACTCAAAATTCGGCCCCGCCG
>NZ_WMEE01000336.1:0-256 GCF_009709595.1 Microbacterium sp. ZXX196 | reverse complement strand
TCCGGAGCTCCAAAATCTTTAGTGTTATTGGTAATGAAAAAGCAGTTCTCTAATTGTTGTTTTTGAATGAATAGCTTGTATGTATTCCAGATTATAGCATCACGAATTTCTTTTCTTGCATGTTTAGAACCTTTGCTTTTAACAATAAATGGTGGTTTTTCATTCATATCCAATTCAACAATAAGAGGAAGTAGATCAATATCGTAAGGTACCCAATCTAATTGATTCTCTGCCTCTAGCTTTACATAAAACTCTT
>NZ_WMEE01000335.1:0-256 GCF_009709595.1 Microbacterium sp. ZXX196 | reverse complement strand
TGACGGCCCCCAAGGCGGCAAGGGGGGTGAGGATGAGCGCGATGGTGCCCGAAGTGACAAAGGCCAATGCGGCGAAGGCAAACACATCGAAGACAAGGCCATAGATCACCGTACCGCGCTTGCCCAGCCGGGCAAGAATGAGGCGGATCAACCCACCTTGCACCACCGCCATCATGATGCCGAACAGGCCCAGCGACAGCCCGATCATGCCCGCGTTCCAGCCAAACCGGGCCTGACCGAAATACGCCCAGACCGC
>NZ_WMEE01000334.1:0-256 GCF_009709595.1 Microbacterium sp. ZXX196 | reverse complement strand
TTCGACATCATTGTATTCCATGCACCGGAAAACAAAGATTACATCAAAAGAGTAATAGGTCTTCCAGGAGATAAGATTGAATATAAAGACGATACTCTTTATGTAAATGGAAAAGCTTATGAAGAGCCATACCTGGATGAATATAAGAAGCAGGTAATTGACGGTCCGCTTACGGAGCCGTTTACTTTAAAAGAAAAGATAGGACAGGAAACAGTGCCAGAAGGCCACTTGTTTGTAATGGGTGACAACCGCCGCT
>NZ_WMEE01000333.1:0-256 GCF_009709595.1 Microbacterium sp. ZXX196 | reverse complement strand
AAAAGAGGTGCCAGGTACCGCTAAAATTGCTGCACACAAAATAGATAGCATAAACTTTTTCAAGGTTATTACCTCCATCTTTTATTTTATATTACATTTATTTTTTATAATATTTTACTATTTATGTATATATTTCACATTTTTATTTTCAACTACTTTTTGATCATCACCTACATACAAAAAATACGTGTCCGAAAGACTTGAGCACGCAAGCGTGAAAGTCAAAACGGACACGTATTTATATGTTCATACATTA
>NZ_WMEE01000034.1:0-582 GCF_009709595.1 Microbacterium sp. ZXX196 | reverse complement strand
GGGCGTGAGGAACGAACTGGTGACAGTTTCGGCTTAGGCCGCGAGTGTGAGCGGCTCGGCTAGCTTGGCTTCGAACTCGATGGGCGTCAACCCGCCGAGAGTGTCCTGTGCTCGTTGGCGGTGATACTTCCGCTCGATCCAGACGACGATCGCGAGTCGCAGCTCCTGTCGGGTGGCCCACCGTTGCTGGTTGAGGACGTTCGTTTGAAGAAGCGACCAGAAGCTCTCCATCGCGGCATTGTCCCCGGCCGCGCCGACGCGGCCCATGGATCCGACCATGTCGTAACGGCGCAGCTCACGGGCCATGGCTCGGCTGCGAAATTGGCTGCCCCTGTCGGCATGCAGGATGCAGCCGGCGACCTCACCACGGCGGGTGACGGCGTTGCGGAGTGCGTCGACGGCGAGTTTCGCGGTCATCCGATCCGAGATCGAGTAGCCGACGATCCGGTTCGAGAACGCGTCCTTGATCGCGCAGCAGTAGAGCTTGCCCTCGGTGGTGGTGCGGTGCTCGGTGATGTCGGTCAGCCACACCCGGTTCGGCGCGTCAGCGCGGAACACGCGCTTCACGTGATCATCGAACAC
>NZ_WMEE01000332.1:0-256 GCF_009709595.1 Microbacterium sp. ZXX196 | reverse complement strand
GTACTTTTAGGTTTAGGCCTGATCGTTTTTGCTGTGGCATTCAAACTGTCTTTAGCGCCATTCCACAAATGGACACCAGACGTTTATGCAGGTGCACCAACACCGATCGCAACTTTCCTTGCTACAGCTGCAAAAGTAGCAACGATTGGTCTGTTTGTACGTTACATCCTTACTTCAGGTGCGATCCTTGTTGACTCAATCGTGACGATCTTAACCGTGATTGCGGTGTTATCGATCTTGGTGGGTAACTTCCTTG
>NZ_WMEE01000331.1:0-256 GCF_009709595.1 Microbacterium sp. ZXX196 | reverse complement strand
GCGGATAATCCGTATAAAACGCCAATGAAGATTTATCCAGCGGTACACTATTCTATGGGTGGTGTTTGGGTAGATTATAACTTGATGTCTACAATACCAGGTTGTTTCGTGATTGGTGAGGCTAACTTCTCAGACCACGGTGCTAACAGACTTGGAGCTTCTGCTCTAATGCAAGGCTTAGCTGATGGGTACTTCGTACTGCCTTATACAATCGCAGATTATCTTTCTGCGGATATTAGAACAGGGCAAATTCCTA
>NZ_WMEE01000330.1:0-257 GCF_009709595.1 Microbacterium sp. ZXX196 | reverse complement strand
TGTTATTTTTGGTGCTGGTGCTGATTCTAGTGTACAGGTGAATAAAAAAGTAGGTATTGCAACTAGTAAAGAAACGCCTGCAACAGAAACTTTCCAGGTTAGAGGTACTGCTAGAATAACTGATTTACCTTTGAGTGGTACGGCTTCTGCTATAAATACCAAAACAGATGGCACAGCTTCTACAACTAAGGATCAAGCTTTTACTGCTGTTAAAACTGTGGTGGTAGATGCAAATGGTGTTTTGGGTACTGTATCGG
>NZ_WMEE01000329.1:0-257 GCF_009709595.1 Microbacterium sp. ZXX196 | reverse complement strand
TCCTCGGCGGGACGAGCTCGTTCCCCGACCACCTGGCGCCGTCGACCGCCGCCGGAGCCGTCTATCTCCTCGTCACGCTGACAGCCATCGCGGGCTCCTACGCCCTGCTGACGCTCCGCTACCGGAAGGCCGGCCTGTGACTGCCCGCCCGTCGCCCGACCACCACCCCTCAAGGAATGGGCTGCGCCCATGAGCACTGTCACCATCGACCACGTCTCCCGCTGGTTCGGAAACGTCGTTGCCGTCAACGACATTTC
>NZ_WMEE01000328.1:0-257 GCF_009709595.1 Microbacterium sp. ZXX196 | reverse complement strand
TATTAAGGCTATTCTAGATGGTATGAAGGCTGTAGGTGCTACCAAAGGGGTTATCGCGAATATTCCAGAAATCACTTCTATACCATTTTTTACGACAATACCGTCTATGCTTAGATTAGACCTTACAGAAGCTCAAGCAGCGGGTCTTATGTCTATGGAAGCCTATGGTAAGTATAATGCGGCTTTAAAACAAGCTAAAACTTTGGGACTTTTAACTGCCGAAGAATATAACAAGAGAGTAATTAATTTTGTTGCAG
>NZ_WMEE01000327.1:0-257 GCF_009709595.1 Microbacterium sp. ZXX196 | reverse complement strand
AATCTGTTATCAAAAACAGCGGCAACTCAGAGGTCCATATCGACATTCACATTGATACAATGCCAATTGCTTTGGCTATATTATGCTCTGCATTAGCCGCAAAGCAGATGACAAAAGAGGAATTCGATATGGCTTATACTCAATTGCGAGAGATGAACAGAGAAAATAACAGCAGATCATCTGTAAAGCAAATTATCAATCAGGAGACAGAAGAAGAGTAAAAAACCGCGGCCCCTCGGCCAGCGGTTTTTCTTCTG
>NZ_WMEE01000326.1:0-257 GCF_009709595.1 Microbacterium sp. ZXX196 | reverse complement strand
GAGAAGTTTCTGTAGAAGGGAATGATTTAGTGGTAAATGGTAAAAGAATCAGAGTAACTGCAGAAAAAGACCCAAACAATCTAAAATGGAATGAAGTAGGTGCTGATTATATCGTAGAATCTACAGGATTGTTCTTAACTAAAGAAACAGCTCAGGCTCACATCAATGCAGGTGCTAAAAAAGTAGTTCTTTCAGCTCCTTCTAAAGATGATACACCAATGTTTGTAATGGGTGTTAACCATAAAGATTTAACTGCT
>NZ_WMEE01000325.1:0-257 GCF_009709595.1 Microbacterium sp. ZXX196 | reverse complement strand
TTATGCCGTGGGATAAAATTGTTTCTTCCGTTGAAGAAGCCCAAAAATTAGCCCGACCGATGGATTACGATTATCTAGATTTGTTAGAAAATCGGTTTTCTTATCTAAGAAAATATACTCCTACTTTTCTTAAATCTCTTGAATTTCGTTCTACACAAGGTACAGAGCCATTATTGCAAGCCCTAAAAACGCTAAATGAAATAAATGAATCTGGTAAAAGAAAAATTCCAAATGATGCCCCGGTAGATTTTATTCCT
>NZ_WMEE01000324.1:0-257 GCF_009709595.1 Microbacterium sp. ZXX196 | reverse complement strand
CTGCTGTACTTTCTCCCGGTTTCTCGCCGGAGACTCGGCCAGGCGGAGCAGGTCCTTTTCGTTCTGGGCAATTTCCTTCGATATAACATACTTTCCAAATCGGAATCCTTGGACTAAAAGCTGCACTTCTCCCAATTTTTCGTCCGCAAAGGCTAATGCCGCTTGAACTTCCCCAGGCAAATCGGTTTCTGCTTCAACAGTGACGGGAACATGCAACAGGCTGCTCGATGGCTGTAGCCAAATCCGGTCCGGGTCGA
>NZ_WMEE01000323.1:0-257 GCF_009709595.1 Microbacterium sp. ZXX196 | reverse complement strand
AGTTTGTTGCAGTTGAAAATGGCAAAGAAAATGACATGGTACAAGGCCGCAAATTCCAGTTTCCTGCTGGCAGCATTGTAGTTTTTGATAAAGGCTATGTCGATTACCAATGGTATGCAAATCTGACTGCTCAAAACATTGGATTTGTCACACGTTTTAGGCCTAAATCTGTGTATCAGGTGATTCAGCAACATCCAGTGCTTGAATCCAAAGGTATTCTAAAAGATGAAACCATTCAGCTGAATAGCGCACATGCC
>NZ_WMEE01000033.1:0-597 GCF_009709595.1 Microbacterium sp. ZXX196 | reverse complement strand
ACTGCAGGCTGGTTATCTACCGCAGTAGAGAACACTTCTGATTTTTTAGTAGGAATGGTGGTATTAGCCTCTATCAACTTAGTAAATACAGAACCCATAGTTTCTATACCTAAAGAAAGAGGTGTAACGTCTAATAACAACACATCTTTAACATCTCCTGTAAGAACTCCCCCTTGGATAGCCGCACCTATAGCCACTACCTCATCTGGGTTTACCCCTTTAGATGGAGCTTTACCAAAGAATTTTTCTACCGCTTCTTGTATCGCTGGGATTCTTGTAGAACCTCCTACTAGGATAATCTCATCAATATCAGAAACGCTCATACCTGCATTTTTAAGAGCAGACTTACAAGGCTCGATAGTTCTTTGAATTAAATCTCCTGCTAATTGTTCAAACTTAGCTCTAGTTAATGTTTTAACTAAGTGTTTTGGACCTGAAGCTGTAGCTGTGATATACGGTAAATTGATTTCCGTCTGAGTAGAAGATGATAATTCAACTTTTGCTTTTTCTGCTGCTTCTTTCAATCTTTGAAGAGCAATAGCATCAGATTTTAAATCTACACCTTCTTCCGCTTGGAATTCAGCCGCCATCCAGTCG
>NZ_WMEE01000322.1:0-257 GCF_009709595.1 Microbacterium sp. ZXX196 | reverse complement strand
ACTTGTTCCTGCAATACTTGAAGTACCAGGCAGGACAAGGTGATAGCATCTTTAAGGAAATCATTGCAGACACAAACAGCAGCTACAAAGCTGTTGAGGATATCATCCATAAATACATCGACCCAAGTTTGTCGTTCGGGCAATTTATGACGAACTTTCGGGCTGCACTTGTATTAAAGAAGGATTCTGGTCCGTATGGCTTTAACGGTGTCCCTGCTTTTGATGCACTAAAGGTGGAGCTGTACAGTGACACAGGG
>NZ_WMEE01000321.1:0-257 GCF_009709595.1 Microbacterium sp. ZXX196 | reverse complement strand
AATCATCGGTCAAGCAATTGGACGATGGGGAAATTTTATGAATCAAGAGGCTCATGGAGGAAGTGTTTCGCTATCGTTTCTTAAATCATTAAATTTACCTAATTTTATTATTAATCAAATGAACATTAATGGTATTTATTATCACCCAACCTTTTTATATGAATCTATTTGGAACTTAGTTGGATTCTTCATTCTAATCACAATAAGAAGATTTAAGGTAAGAAGAGGTGAAATATTCTTATCCTATCTGATTTGGT
>NZ_WMEE01000320.1:0-258 GCF_009709595.1 Microbacterium sp. ZXX196 | reverse complement strand
AGCTTCATAGCTAGCTTTGTGAGCAAGTGGTAAACCTGGAACGATATCACCAATTGCATAGATATTGCTGATAGACGTACGGCTTTGTTTATCAACTTCTAATAATCCACGGTCAGCGAATTTAACACCTAATTCTTCTAGGCCTAATTCGTCTGTGTTTGGACGACGACCTACAGTTACTAATACATAATCAGCTTCGATTGTTTTCTCTTCGCCTTTAGCTTCATAAGTAACTTTAACTCCGTTATCTGTTTCTTC
>NZ_WMEE01000319.1:0-258 GCF_009709595.1 Microbacterium sp. ZXX196 | reverse complement strand
TTAGTTTTATTATCCATTTTAGTTGTGATGTTTTATCCTAAACGTTACTTGGAAATCCAACTTGAAACTAAAAACGATACATTAAAATTAAAGAATTCGGCAATCGAAGGTTTTGTTAGAAGTTTGGTGAGTGATCATAGATTGATCAAGAACCCAACTGTTCATGTAAATTTACGAAAAAATAAATGTTTCGTTCATGTAGAAGGTAAAATTCTTCCTTCAGACAACATCGCTGACAGATGCCAAATAATTCAAAAT
>NZ_WMEE01000318.1:0-258 GCF_009709595.1 Microbacterium sp. ZXX196 | reverse complement strand
TTATCACCCTGGTGGGGCTGGCCGTGGGAGTCGGCCTGGGCGCGGCCTACATCTCCCCGTGGTGGTTCCCGCCGAGCGCGGTCATCCTCACCGTGCTCGCCGGTGGCCTCCTGCTACGCCGGAAAAGTCTGGCCGCCCTGTTGATCGTCGTCGCCGGGGTGCTGTCCTTCCTCGCCTACCGGCTGGACGTGTCCCAGGTGGGCCCCGGGCTCTTGCTCACCATCGGCGTGACGGCGGTGCTGGCCTACCTGCTGTCCG
>NZ_WMEE01000317.1:0-258 GCF_009709595.1 Microbacterium sp. ZXX196 | reverse complement strand
GTAATCCTCTTCAAATGAAAGAATGTTGGCGATATCGGCCCCGCGCCATTTATAGATCGACTGATCCGAATCCCCGACAACACACACATTTTTATGGCGATCCCCAAGCATCTTCACGAGCATATATTGGGCTCGGTTTGTATCTTGGTACTCATCCACTAGAATATACTGAAACTTCCGCTGGTAGTACTCAAGTACCTCTGGAACTTTTTTGAAGAGACTAGTTGTCTTCATGATGAGATCGTCAAAATCGAGCGC
>NZ_WMEE01000316.1:0-258 GCF_009709595.1 Microbacterium sp. ZXX196 | reverse complement strand
AGATGACAGACGGGCAAGTGCATCCTGCATTTCCTGCAACACTTCTGGATCTGTTTCTGAATTGCTGATTGCTACTAAAGCCTGCTTTGATTCAGAGCCGCCAATTTTACCTAAAGCCCATGCAGCAGTCCCTCTTATAACAGGTCTTGGATCATTTTTCATTACGCCAATGATATCGGGCACTGCACTTTCCTCCTTGAAATGGGCAAGTGCAATAATCGCATTACGCTGGATCGGCTTCTTTCCTCTCCAGGAGCC
>NZ_WMEE01000315.1:0-258 GCF_009709595.1 Microbacterium sp. ZXX196 | reverse complement strand
CCCGGGCCGCAGGCGGTCGTCCTCCTTCTCCGCCGTGGAGCGGACCAGGACAAAGCTGTCCCCGCTATAGAGCACTTCCACCGGCTTGAAGCGGGCCGACCGTCCCACCATGCAGTAGACGCCGGAGACATTCTCCGTCTGAAGGTTTCCATTCTCTCCCAAAACCGCCCGTTCCGCCCGCAGGGACTCCTTGGGGACCCGAATGCCGGCGGTGGCCCCGTAAAGCACCTCCGCCCTCTGCTGGCGCAGCAAGGTCAA
>NZ_WMEE01000032.1:0-607 GCF_009709595.1 Microbacterium sp. ZXX196 | reverse complement strand
GGCGCGTCGCGGCGCCGTCGCGCTCCGCCTGGAGCGCGAGGCGGGACCGGCCGCCGCCCGACCCGGCGCGAATGGTGAAGGCCGTGACGACCTCGCCCGCGAGCGTCACGATCGCGCGGGGCGCGGGTGCCGCGGCGGCGAGAGCGCGCGCGGCGGCAAGATTGTCCGCGATCGCGACCCCGTCGAGCAACGCGAGGATCCCGTCCGGGGCCGCCACCACGTCGCAGGCCGCCCGTGCGCCCGCGGGCAGCGCACCCGGCGCGGACGGCCCGGCCGCCGCGATGGCGACGTCGACGACGCCGGCGTCGCCGACGTCCGCCGCGACCGCGTAGGCGGCGTCGGCGTCCTCGGCGAGTACGCCCTCCGCGAGCGGCCCGAGCGCCGATTCGATCGCGCGCTCGTACCCCGGCTCGACCTGCATCGCCTCGCTGACGAGGCCCCGGATCCCCGCGGATCCGCGGGCGACGATATCGGCCGCGACGTTTTCGAGATCCAGCGCGGCGCCCAGCGCGCGCTCGGTCGCGCGCAGGCCGTCCGCCTCTCGCTCGGCCGCGCGGTGGGCGGCGCGCACGTCCTCGAGCGCGCGCTCGGCCGCCTGCGCCTCGGC
>NZ_WMEE01000314.1:0-258 GCF_009709595.1 Microbacterium sp. ZXX196 | reverse complement strand
CCCCGTGCAGGCGCCAGATCCCGAACTGGCTGGAGCGTCCGAAGGTCAGCAGGCCGGGCCCGGGAGGGAGCGCGAACTCGATGACGGCCCGCCACACGGTGCTCCCTGCGAACCGCAGCGGCCTGCCCAGGTCCGCTGTGGACCGTACCGTGGAGTCGATCCCGTCGGCACCGATGATCACGTCGGCCTCCGCGGCGCTGCCGTCGGCGAAACTCGCGACCGCCCGTCCGCTCTCGCAACGCACCCCCACGCAACGCA
>NZ_WMEE01000313.1:0-258 GCF_009709595.1 Microbacterium sp. ZXX196 | reverse complement strand
ACGGTTAAAATTTTGGCGGGGCCTTCCTTCACATGGTTTGATAATGTCACCGGAAGTGCTTCATCTGACACATGATTTTTTAAATCCTTTTCGGTTAGCGTTCCAAAAATTCCGAATGAACTATTTTTCTCAATTGTCCCTAATGTGTTACGTTGGTTTGAAAAACTCGCTAACTTTTCACCTGGGTCTCCATTGCTCCCTTTGTCAATAGACGTAACAGATGAGCGAATAATTTGACAGTCATGAACAACGATCGGC
>NZ_WMEE01000312.1:0-258 GCF_009709595.1 Microbacterium sp. ZXX196 | reverse complement strand
AGCCGGGGGCAAGATACCCTCTGCTGCGGTACGTCGTTTTTTTGTTATGTAGGTAAGAGTGCTGCAAAATTACAAATAATTGCGTAAAATGAAGATATTTGAGATATTAAATTTCCATAGAGAGCTGTTAAACCGGCTCTATGCCTCCGGGGTGAGGCTTGAGGATACCCGTTATATCGACTTGTATGCCGATTATTCCCGTATGCTTGCCGATGGCGAGAAGGTGTCTTATATAGTTGTGCTGCTTGCCGAGAAGTA
>NZ_WMEE01000311.1:0-259 GCF_009709595.1 Microbacterium sp. ZXX196 | reverse complement strand
CAACACACTGTGTACCGAATCATGAAAACTCTCATCCACATCAATCATCAAATGGCCGTTTTACTCTAGTTCATAACGGTGTTATTGAAAACTATGAAGAGTTAAAAGGTGAATACTTACAAGGTGTATCATTCATTTCAGAAACAGATACAGAAGTTATCGTTCAATTAGTTGAATACTTTTCAAATCAAGGACTTTCAACTGAAGAAGCATTTACAAAAGTTGTGTCATTATTACATGGTTCATATGCATTAGGTTT
>NZ_WMEE01000310.1:0-259 GCF_009709595.1 Microbacterium sp. ZXX196 | reverse complement strand
CTCAACATGTAGAAGGAGATTTTCTTCTGACGCTGCGCGATCATCATGCGCGCGTCGAAAATGCGGGTCTTGAGCATCGCGCGCAGGCCGGCGATCAGCCGCGCATCGTCGAGATCCGGTGCCCACGGGCCGACGGCCCTGCCGCTGTCGTCGAGCACTCGCACGAGGCTGCGGGCGAGATCGGCGGTGTCCGCCGCGGCAACGTCGATCGGCGGGCGGCGAACGGCGCCGGCCGGCGATAGATGCAGATAGGAAAAGT
>NZ_WMEE01000309.1:0-259 GCF_009709595.1 Microbacterium sp. ZXX196 | reverse complement strand
TATGAAGGTTAATGTATCTGTAAAAATCAAATTTGGAGAATTTGGCAGACAAAGTGAATTGCCGAGTTTAGAGCAAATGAGGGATTGAATTGAACACATTAGCGTGGGGAATCATGATCATAGTTTTTATGTATACAGCTGGTTTTGCCTTGGAACTTTGGCAAAATAAAAATAAGGCGGGTTCTATTGCCGTGTTTATTTTAGCGCTGGCCATAGCCGTTACGCCTTTTTTTTCAGTATTAAACTCAGACTAGCGGAT
>NZ_WMEE01000308.1:0-259 GCF_009709595.1 Microbacterium sp. ZXX196 | reverse complement strand
CAGAAAGCTTATCTATGGAAATACAATCAGCAACAGCTATTCCTTCGTCTGAATACACTCGACAAAATGCTAAAATTTTGGAAGATAGATTTAAAAATAAACATATAGTTACTTTATACATCGGTGATAGCCAGGTGTTAGTTTCTATAAAATTCACTGACTGTAAAGTTACTGAAGAAGGAAAAACATCTATGTTAGCCTTTTTAAATAGTGATGAAGATATATTGAAAGATTATAATGAAACCTACAAAGAAAATAA
>NZ_WMEE01000307.1:0-259 GCF_009709595.1 Microbacterium sp. ZXX196 | reverse complement strand
GTGGAAAATTTTTCCTGTTTCATCTATCAGATAAGTAGCTCTGTAAGTTACATTTGAACCTGAAAGAATTTCGTTTCCTTCTTCATCATAATCAAAGTCTTGATCTACAATTCCTAAAGCATTAGCTAGTTGTCTGTGAGTATCTGCTAAGATTGGGTAAGTAACCCCCTCGATACCACCATTATCTTTAGGTGTGTTTAACCAAGCGAAGTGTACTTCGTTAGTATCACAAGAAGCACCAATTACTTTAGTATTTCTC
>NZ_WMEE01000306.1:0-259 GCF_009709595.1 Microbacterium sp. ZXX196 | reverse complement strand
GGAGGACCTTGGTCCGGAGGACCGACTCGTTCAGGTTCATCTGACGGTCGAGTTCCTTGACGACCGCAGGCTCGGCCTGCAGGTCGATGACCGAGTAGATGCCCTCGGGCTTCTTGTTGATCTCGTACGAGAGACGACGACGGCCCCAGGTGTCGACCTTCTCGACCTTTCCGTTGCCCTCACGGACGACGGAGAGGAAGTTCTCGATCAGCGGGGAGACAGCGCGCTCCTCGAGATCGGGGTCGAGGATGACCATCAC
>NZ_WMEE01000031.1:0-731 GCF_009709595.1 Microbacterium sp. ZXX196 | reverse complement strand
ACCAGTCTCCCTGCCCGAACCTTCGGGCGACAGGACGACTCTCAGAACCACCGGACCTACGAAACGGGGTCAGCCCAGCGGGTGTGACAAAACCGGGGCGGCCGTTCACTCGGGCAGCCACCGTCCTCCTCGCTGGTGCAATGGAGGGATATGTCGAGGCCGTCGTGTCCGAAACCGCTGAGGCCATGTCGTTCACGATCCAACAGATGAAGGACTTCGAGCGTCAGATTGCGTTGAGCCACGGTGTTGCGGTGCGTCACTTGCATCAGCGCACGGCCGTCATCGGCTTACCGTTCGTCGCAGACAGCATCGGATGGAAGGGACTCCCCAAGGGAGGTGTCCGGCAACTACTTGCGGATCTGTCCTCACGGCGGAACACGATTGCTCACGGCGCGGCCCCCGAAGAGGCTCGCGTGAGTGACGTTATACGGTGGCGCAAACTCTGCATCCGGTTCGCTGACGAACTAGACAAGAAGTGCGCTGCGGTAGTTCTCTCGAAAACCGGCACTTCGCCATGGTGAGAATCTTCCGACTCGACATCGCGAGCCTCACCAGACATATGGAAGATACGCCCTAGGCCGTGTGGATTAAGTCGGTCTTGATCCAGATCAGCGTGGCGGCGAGGGCTATCGCGGCGCGGTAGGAGCGGGCTGACTTGTCTGAGCGCATCGCGATGCCGCGCCATTGCTTGAGTTTGTTGAAGCAGCGCTCGACGACGTTGCGTCCCTTGT
>NZ_WMEE01000305.1:0-259 GCF_009709595.1 Microbacterium sp. ZXX196 | reverse complement strand
AGCTTCCCAATAAAGCATTCAGGTAATCCAGGAGATCTTTCAAGATATTGATAAATGCCATGGAAGCGCTGTAACTGACATTTTCCGGAGTGTCGAGCAGTATAGAAAAAATTCTTGTGTTCGGCGGTTCTGAAGGGAAAAACTCATCAATAAAGTCTCTAAGCTTTATTGAAAAGGTATTAAGCAGGTTCGCCTTTGCCTGCAAACTGTATCTGGTAAAGCCGATGCTTTCCAGTTTACGATACAACGTGCCATCTGT
>NZ_WMEE01000304.1:0-259 GCF_009709595.1 Microbacterium sp. ZXX196 | reverse complement strand
GCTGTTGCTGGCGGAATGCGCCGAGGAGGCTGGCATCCCCGCAGGTGTGATCAACATCGTCACTACTTCGCGGGCGGGAGAAGTGGTCGACGTCTGGATGGAAGATTCTCGCGTGAAAAAGCTGACGTTTACCGGATCGACGCCTGTGGGCAAGCTCTTGATGAAAAAAGCGGCGGACACCGTGAAAAAGCTGTCTCTGGAGCTGGGCGGTTTGGCGCCGTTCATCGTGGCAGAAGATGCGAATCTCGAAGCGGCTGTC
>NZ_WMEE01000303.1:0-259 GCF_009709595.1 Microbacterium sp. ZXX196 | reverse complement strand
CGCGTTTGCCGGGCGCTCGGCGATTCTTCTCATCAGGTACCCGTACCAATCGGTTCCGTACGGGACATACACCCTCATCCTGTATCCTTCTTCGGCAAGCTCCTTCTGGCGCTCCGTTCTGATGCCGTACAGCATTTGGAATTCAAACTGCTCCCGGGGAATTTGATGTTCACTGATGAGTGTTTTCGTATAAGAAATGATGTCATCATTATGAGTCGCCACCGCCGTTTCATGGACGCTCAAAAGCTGCAGCTTAATC
>NZ_WMEE01000302.1:0-260 GCF_009709595.1 Microbacterium sp. ZXX196 | reverse complement strand
CATTGAATTAGTGACAAATCTGGCAGGCATTTCTTCGAGTCCAATTTCCAGCAGAAGATCTTTCTTATTCATGAGATCCTTCCTCCTTATCCTTTAAAATTGGGAAGCCAAGTTTTTCCCGCTCTTAATAAAAGGTTTTGGCTATTTTTCTGGCCAGGTTTCGGCATCTTGCAATATAGCCGGTTCTTTCTGTCACCGAGATCGCTCCCCTTGCATCAAACAGATTAAAAGTATGGGAACACTTTAATACATAGTCATAA
>NZ_WMEE01000301.1:0-260 GCF_009709595.1 Microbacterium sp. ZXX196 | reverse complement strand
GGAATCACTCCAATCGGAGTTTATACGCACGAACCACGTGTTCAGGCTCCGCTGGTCATTAAGGAAGTGAATGGTATCAAGGTTGCATTGTTAGCCTATTCCTATGGTTTCAATGGAATTGAGCAGTATATTTCTCAGGAAGACTATAATCGTTATCTTTCAGATTTAAACGAAGATAAGATGAAGGCTGAAATTGAACGGGCAGAGAAGGAAGCAGATATCACCATTATCATGCCTCAGATGGGTGTTGAGTATCGATT
>NZ_WMEE01000300.1:0-260 GCF_009709595.1 Microbacterium sp. ZXX196 | reverse complement strand
GATACCGCAGATAACAATGTAGATTTACCTGCGTTAGGGAACCCCACCAAACCTACATCAGCTAATACTTTTAGCTCAAAAACAATATACCCTTCTTCCCCAGGAAGCCCTGGCTGTGCATAACTTAAAAAGACCCAGTTTAGTTATTGTAATCTTGGCATTACTTCTCATAGGAGGGCTGTTTAGTTATAAACAACTTAATTATGAGTTAGTACCCAAGTTTGAGGTAAAGGTAGTTACTGTGGCTACCATATATCCAG
>NZ_WMEE01000299.1:0-260 GCF_009709595.1 Microbacterium sp. ZXX196 | reverse complement strand
GCAATCACGTACAGATACCATCATGGTAGCCCAGTTTCATCCAGACAAGGGCACCTATAAGCTAATCTCCTTAATGAGGGATATGTATGTTGATATACCGGGATATGGAAAAGACAGAATAAACACAGCTTTTACAAGAGGTGGACCAGAGCTGTTGAGACAAACTATTAAGGAAAACTTTGATGTTGATCTCCAATACTATGCTATTGTTAATTTCCAAGGGTTTGAGACACTTATTGATGAGGCGTTTCCAGATGGTG
>NZ_WMEE01000298.1:0-260 GCF_009709595.1 Microbacterium sp. ZXX196 | reverse complement strand
TCATTTGCCGCCAAACCTCAGATCTGGCGAAGCCTCCTGTTGCCTGAATCCGGGTTACAGGACCGTCCATGCATTCCACTAATGCCAGGTACACGGTGTACAGATTATAAATGACTCCTTCAAGCGCTGCCCGGATCATATGCTCCTTCTTATGGGACATCGTTAATCCGAAGAAGGACCCGCGCACATCCGGGTTCCATAAGGGAGCGCGTTCACCTGCGAGATATGGATGGAACAGCAGGCCATCAGCGCCTGGTCTG
>NZ_WMEE01000297.1:0-260 GCF_009709595.1 Microbacterium sp. ZXX196 | reverse complement strand
TAGCTGGGATGAGACCGATGTCCTTAGATTTAGCGTATTCAATTAGCTCTGTTACTTCTGCCTGTGTTAGTGCAGTACCGTTTGGATCGTCGTAGTAAGCTTTAGTTCCTTCGATAATAGCTTTTTTAACGTCATCACTAGCATAGGTTTTTCCGTTGGCAGTAATGGTCATATCATAGAGTAGAAAGCGAAGTCCGTCATTTCCTAGAAGGAGATGGACATCAGAATATCCGAGCTCACTGGCCTTGTCTACGATGCGT
>NZ_WMEE01000030.1:0-803 GCF_009709595.1 Microbacterium sp. ZXX196 | reverse complement strand
ATGGGGAAACCCGGCAGTCGTCATGGGCTGTCACCCGTACCTGAACTCATAGGGTATGTGGAGGGAACGCGGGGAAGTGAAACATCTCAGTACCCGCAGGAAGAGAAAACAACCGTGATTCCGGGAGTAGTGGTGAGCGAAACCGGATGAGGCCAAACCAGTCACGTGTGATACCCGGCAGGGGTTGCGTGGTTGGGGTTGTGGGAGTTCTCTTGATCGGTCTGCCGGCCGGTCGGTGAGTCAGAAACCGTTGATGTAGGCGAAGGACATGCGAAAGGTCCGGCGTAGAGGGTAAGACCCCCGTAGCTGAAACATTAGCGGCTCGCTTGAGAACCACCCAAGTAGCACGGGGCCCGTGAAATCCCGTGTGAATCTGGCGGGACCACCCGTTAAGCCTAAATATTCCCCCCGCTTTGAAGCGCCAAACATCGAATCCTCTGATGCTAAGGCCGTGAAGCCGCCCTGGAGTCTTCGGACAAAGGGGAGTGGTGGAGCCGCTGATCCAAGGTGGTAGTAGGTGAGTGATGGGGTGACGCAGGAAGGTAGTCCAGCCCGGGCGGTGGTTGTCCCGGGGTAAGGGTGTAGGACGCACGGTAGGCAAATCCGTCGTGCATGAAGTCTGAGACCTGATGCCGAGCCGATTGTGGTGAAGTGGATGATCCTATGCTGTCGAGAAAAGCCTCTAGCGAGTTTCATGGCGGTCGGCGGCGTCCTACTCTCCCACAGGGTCCCCCCTGCAGTACCATCGGCGCTGAAAGGCTTAGCTTCCGGGTTCGAAATGTAACCGGGCGTTTCCCTAACGC
>NZ_WMEE01000296.1:0-260 GCF_009709595.1 Microbacterium sp. ZXX196 | reverse complement strand
GCAGCGTAATTGAACTGGATGATGTCTGGTACGGATACGACCGGGAAAAGCCGGTATTGAACGGAGTATCCTTGCAGATTCGGCAAGGAGAGTTCGTCGCGATCATCGGGGGAAACGGCTCGGGAAAAACTACGCTCGCCAAGCATTGCAACGGTTTGTACAAACCGAGCAAAGGCAGCGTAAAAGTGAACGGCTGCGACACGAAAACGATGTCGACCGCCGAACTGGCCCGCACGGTAGCCTATTGCTATCAAAACCCT
>NZ_WMEE01000295.1:0-260 GCF_009709595.1 Microbacterium sp. ZXX196 | reverse complement strand
TACGATGTGATTTGCATACTGTCTTTAATCATAAATCCATGATTTTTTGTACTTTTATAGTCATATAGTGTTTCATCAATACAAATATCTGCATCTATCCCACCTAGTGCAACACGGATATTTGCAGAATATCTGGGATTGTATGTGATCAGACTATCAGGCTTAATAAGACCATTCTTAATGAATACATTATCAAAATTTTTGACTAGGGAAGATATATCTTCGTAAACCACTTTCTCCGTTGGTTTTAGTATGTCTTT
>NZ_WMEE01000294.1:0-260 GCF_009709595.1 Microbacterium sp. ZXX196 | reverse complement strand
TATTTTCAAAAACAAAATTGAACGTAGCACGATTTCTGATCTCGCAGCCATCGTTAATCTTGCTGTCCTTGTCCCAGTCGGTCAGCCACCATTGCGAATCAACAGCGATCACCACCACATTGTCGTTCAGTTCTATGACTTCCGGGCCGGAGCACCCGTCCTGTGGAAGAAAATAGTTCTCCCACTCCTCCTTGTCTGGTTTACCTCTCCGGTTATTCAAATAAGACTGGATGAAATTCTCCTGCCTCTTCACCCCTTTC
>NZ_WMEE01000293.1:0-260 GCF_009709595.1 Microbacterium sp. ZXX196 | reverse complement strand
AGGAAGATGTTCTCCCTGTCTGGCCAGAAAGCTAGAAACCGTATTGTAGATCACATCAGGGAGGAAATAGTAGTAGTCTCTGTCGTGCCATCCTACCTGTGTGCTGTTAGACGGAACAATCGAGAAATCATCAGCAGTTGCTCCAGTCGACAGAGTGTGGATGGATTTGTTTGCAAGAAGTTCAGAGATTACGCTGAGGAAACGGGTACTTGGCATTACACCTGTGACTTGCTCCCCTTGCTGCTGGGATAAGGTGAGAA
>NZ_WMEE01000292.1:0-260 GCF_009709595.1 Microbacterium sp. ZXX196 | reverse complement strand
ATTTACTTTTCCTTTATATCGGTAATATGTACCAAATGTGAAGCTATTCACTAAAAAAAAGACAGATTTTTGTCACTTTTTGTAGAAAAACAAGGATATTGTACTAAAAAAAGGATAGATATTGCTTTTTAAGCCAAGTTTATTTCAACAAGTAATCTTTTAAACAAGGTTATACAATTTTAAAAAATGATGTATATTCTTCTCCTCAAAATAGTTATCATTGTTGGACTTTCCTCTAAATACTTCTCAATAAATAATTA
>NZ_WMEE01000291.1:0-260 GCF_009709595.1 Microbacterium sp. ZXX196 | reverse complement strand
AGGTCATCCTTCCTGGCGCCAACGACCTTGTCAGCCTCAGCACCATCCTTGATGAATAGGAAGGTCGGCATTGCCTCGACATTGTACTTTTCAGCAACTTCCTTCAGCTCATCAACATCAACCTTCAGGAAGACAGCACCAGGGAACTTTTTGGCGTATTCAGCGAACACTGGGGCGATGAAGCGGCAAGGGCCACACCAGGAAGCAGTGAAGTCAATTATGACCACTTTGCCGGCCTCCTTGGCCTTGGTCATCTGGGC
>NZ_WMEE01000290.1:0-260 GCF_009709595.1 Microbacterium sp. ZXX196 | reverse complement strand
AGAATTCGAAATAATTTTCGTATTATTCCGTTAACAAAGAAAAAAAGAATATAAAAGGATGGATGATTAACAAATGGATGAGCATGAACAGGTAAATAGCGCTAATGAAAAATGGAGCATTAAGAATGGTGTATACACGACATTAATTCTTAATATATCTAATAATTATTTTCCTCTTTTCGCTATAAGTGTTCTTGGTGTTTCAAATTATGAGCTCGGCTTGATTGGATCATTGCCTCAATTTGTTGGGATGTTTGCAA
>NZ_WMEE01000289.1:0-261 GCF_009709595.1 Microbacterium sp. ZXX196 | reverse complement strand
GTTTCGTTTGGTGTGAATTCAATGTGAACATCACCGTATTGACCACGACCACCAGATTGACGAGAGAATTTACCTTGAACTTGTGCAGATGATTTGAATGTTTCACGATATGAAACCATTGGAGCACCTACGTTACATTCAACGTTGAATTCTCTCTTCAAACGGTCTACAATGATATCTAAGTGAAGCTCACCCATACCAGAGATAATAGTTTGTCCAGAAGCCTCGTCAGTTTTCACTTGGAAAGTTGGGTCTTCTTCT
>NZ_WMEE01000288.1:0-261 GCF_009709595.1 Microbacterium sp. ZXX196 | reverse complement strand
CGCTGTTGGGGAGCCTGGGCGATCTGGTCGAAGGCCGAGGCCTCGTGCAGGTCCGGGTACGCGTCGTGCAGCACCTTGGTAATGGCGGCCGTGAGGGTCGTCTTACCGTGGTCGATGTGACCGATGGTGCCGATGTTGACGTGCGGCTTAGTCCGCTCGAACTTCGCCTTCGCCACTGGGATCCTCCTGTGGAGTGGTTCTGTACGCCTTACTCATCGGCGCCAGGTGATCTTTGCTGGGGTGGCGGCTGCCGGGGGCCCA
>NZ_WMEE01000287.1:0-261 GCF_009709595.1 Microbacterium sp. ZXX196 | reverse complement strand
GTATGCCGTTTTTCAGCACCTGCTTCATGCCCGCTGCGTATTTGCGGTACATCACGTCTTCCAGTTGAAAAGCTTTCACCATGTGAATCCCGGACAAAGTGTCCTGGGCAACGGTATTGGCTTGCCCCAAATGCTCCTGCATGCGCTCGGCATACGTTTGCAAAGGTCTGCTCATTCTCCCTGTAATCACGATGGCAATGGGCAGAATCGCGACGCTGAAAATGATCAGCTTCCAATTGATCGACAGCAGCAAGGTCAGTG